>DAIDHJ010000002.1:0-1751 GCA_027451965.1 Candidatus Adlerbacteria bacterium
CTCTACCCCTGAGCTACATCGGCACCAGCATTACGTATCGCAGCATTGAAATCAAATTTCAATCGTTTTCAGTCGTGTCGGCGTCTCGAGGAACCCAAGATTTTTTCAAAAGCTTGCGTTCGTCGATTCTGTAGCCTTCCGTTGTTTGAATTTCTACGTGCCCTGCGTTTTGACGGATCTTGTCGATGGCAATGTCTTTGTTTCGAAAGCATCGCGTGATCCACGTTCGTCGAAGATCGTGGAGCCGATAGGGCATGTTTAGCTCCTTCATCAGCACCGCCCAAAATTTTGAAAAACGACTTGGGCAATATCGAGGTGCCTTCATATTCTTGATTAGTCGGTAGGGGACTTCTGGACCTGACGCTTCCGGCACGAAGCGAAATTCTACGGTTCTTGCGCTTCGACCTTTTGTAAGACCGTATTCCGGTTCGTGGCGGACCTTCCACTTGATGAGTTGTCGTTCAATGACCAGGCCATCTTCAGTGACATCTTCGAGTTTTACACCAAGACTTTCGTTCCTCCGAAGTCCGAAGCAGTAACAAAGGTGAATCGGCCCTTCAAATTCAGTACCGGCGATCTTCTGTGCGATCTTGGTCCAATCGGCATCCGGGATAAACCATTTGCGCTTTTGGGTGCGAATGTCGGTCTCGGCCTTCAATGCTTTAAGCTGAGCCGGGCTGAGCGGATTCAGAGCCAGAAACATGTCCATTTTTTCTGGATAATGAACGGAAAGGAAGGTCAGAAACCGATTTGCCCCTTGAGTGATCATCTTGACAGTATGATAGGAAACCACGTGGTTTTGAGGCCAAAGTCTCAAGATTTCGAGATCCATTTGGGTCCGGATGTGTTCTGGACATGTGGCGCCCGAAGACCACTCGATCCGATCCAATCTGTTTATTAGGGCGTATCCCCAAATTCGTTGGTAACGAAACCAGCGATTCATGTCCGAAACATCTAGGCAGTTCATGAACCAATTGAGGAAGTATTGACGCAGGTAGTGCTCAATCCCCATGGCTCTTTTATCCGTGGTATTTTCACCCCGAACTTCGACTAGGAATTCTCGGATAATGTCGTCGTTAATCCAGGCATGCCGGATTTCTATCTTTTTCTTAGCTCGTTCAGCTTCTGGCAGCTTATTGTTAAGCGTGATAACGAAGTCTTGGAGACGTTTTTCGTCGTGTCTGAAATCCAAGTAACGTTCGAGTGGATAGCTTTCATTGACAGAGCCATGTCCAGGGACAGTGAGCCATCGTCGCACCCGAAAAACTCTGTTCCCATTCCTATCCAGGTCCCTTCGTAACAGCCATTCATTGAACTTCGTTCCTTCGGGATAGGGCGGAAACTGAGGGCTGTTTTTTCTCTTTTTCTTGGGAGAGGATGGACGTGGAACTGACTGACGATGTCCATTTTGAAGGGCGGTTTTTTCGCCTTTGGCAATGTACCTCATTTTTTACTCCAACAGCACCTTTGCTGTACCTGTGCGGTTTCAAAGGCGAATCAGAGTGCTGGTCAACTCAACCTGCAGTTTCGCTTTTGGGAGTGGAGAAAACGTTGTAAGTTGCTGTTTTTAGGCCGAATTAGTGATACACAAAGGTTGTGTAAAATCTTACGAAAGCGTTGCTCTACCAACTGAGCTACATCGGCAACCAGAAATGAGGTATAACCAGCCAAACCGTATGACGCAAGCACATCCTGCACTAAAAGTTCAAGTTTGGGTGTATGTGAAAAATCCACTTCGAGTTCTCCTACTC
>DAIDHJ010000003.1:0-825 GCA_027451965.1 Candidatus Adlerbacteria bacterium
GATGAACGGAGTCGAACCGTTGACCTACTGATTACGAATCAGTTGCTCTACCAACTGAGCTACATCGGCTTGTGAACTTACGATGGGACAATCGACTCCGCGCCAAATCCAGTGCCGCTTCCATTCGTAGGGTGCCACGCGCATGTCGCCTGCGGCTGCACTGGAGAAGGTGCGCGGCGCGCATCGTCATTGCCATCGACCTGTGACCGCGCAACGCCCCTGCTCCACGGAATTTGCTTCGGCCATCAACAGTCTACTTGCGAAGGGGCGCCTTACGCAATTCGATGGAATCCATCCTCGCGCCAACCGTTCATATGCGCCTGTACCGAGCGCTGGCGCTGGCCGGTGCGGCCCCGTCCATGCGCCCCAATTGGAAGACTCACAGCGCGCCCCTCGGCCACAGCACAAGAGCATTGCACCGTCGAATGTCTGCGCTGTTCAGGTGCCGCCTTTCGCATCCAACATGAGGGCCGTACAATTGAAGAAAATCCGTGCAAAATCGGCCCTCCGTGTTGGATGGAAGCGAACGAACCCATGTTTGGAATGAGGCCCCTGATCCTCTCTGCTCGCTCAGGGTCTTCAGGATTGGATACCCGAATGACCGTTGATAGAAGGAGCAAAAGAGGCAACCGACGCCTCTTCGTCTCTGCTTCCCTTCGCAGGGCCATCCTGCTGGCTGCGCTCTCGCCGATAACCGCCAGGCAGAGCGTCGCGGTGCCGCCGACAACGTCGCAGGTCGCTGCCGACGGCGGCACTGCTTCCGGCGATCGGGCAGACGTATGCGGCCCTTCCATGGCTGGGTCCCCATACATCCCAGTCGACAGT
>DAIDHJ010000004.1:0-673 GCA_027451965.1 Candidatus Adlerbacteria bacterium
TTGACACCTGACGACTTCTAGCGTACCATTGACAACGGTGGATTCCGTTTGTAACAATGTTCAACAGAGAGGAGTTACCCGTGCCACCAATCGCCTTAGAGATGGAGAGGCCTGCGATGACAAGCCCCGTCAGCCCCAAGAGGGATGATCGCTCGGTAAAAATCGCCAGAGACCTTGTGGTGAAGGCAAAGGTGATCGCCGAGGTCAAAGGAATCAGCATCGCGGAGTATCTTTCGGAAATCCTGCGCCCGCACATACAAAAGGACTGGCCCAAGGCCATCGCCAGCATCACGTCGCTGGATTCCACCGACAAGTAATTCGCCGACATTGACACATCTGTTGCCATTTGGCAAAATCTCCCTGATTGCTCTTGTGGACGCGCCGTCCGTGGCCATGCGGGCGGCGCGACTTTTGCGGGGGTGGAGCAGTAGCAGCTCGCCAGGCTCATAACCTGGAGGTCGTTGGTGCGATCCCAACCTCCCGTATTGTGGCCTGACCCGCCACTCCTTTCGCGTGTACGTCGCGCGATTCCTTTCGGCCCCGGCCGGTGTTCCAACGCCGCGCCGGGGTTTTTTCATGCGAGAGCTTCACTCCTGAATTCAGCCGCTACTCGCTCGGCAGCTTCGGCCTTCGCGGCTAGACCCTTTTGGTATGGCATCCATTCGCAGAAACC
>DAIDHJ010000005.1:0-558 GCA_027451965.1 Candidatus Adlerbacteria bacterium
GGCCCGTATTCCATCCCTCGGTCGCCAGAGCGCTAGAATGTGAGCTGCGCGGGCAATCACTCACAAATTAGTCAGATTTATACTCGCTCGGTTGCATCCTGTTTCAATCCGAAGTCTTTTCGCCGCTTGACACATACGCTACTATTGAGGTGTAGACAAAACCAAATCTGTCTACACTGTGTCTACACGCTGCTCGCATGTTTTGTGAAATTCATTGGGCCATCCGTGATTCGAACACGGAACCAACTGCTTAAGAGGCAGCTGCTCTACCGTTGAGCTAATGACCCGCGGGGAGTTCATTATAAGCGTGGGTTGAAAATTCGCGCAAGTTCATTTCTTTTTGTGTAAGCACCAACAAGGACAGAGAAAATAGTCGAAAGAGTCAGCGAAATTTTTCCTCGTTGCGCGGCTTGCGTGAGCGCATGACGCTACGGAGCTAAACCTGCTCAGGTGCTGACGACGGAAAAGGTTGATGATACTTGAATCAGCTCTAAGGCGTTCAATCTGTTTGCTGTCAACGCGAACTCGATTGGAACACCTTGCTCAGCTATTGCGTCT